>NZ_CP092071.1:0-9117 GCF_022477975.1 Pectobacterium sp. PL64 | reverse complement strand
TTATTCTTGTGCTGTTGATGATTAGTGCACGTCACGCACTCCTGATTACACCGGATACAGGTCAACAATCCGCGCCCATTGAGGGATCTGAGACCCAGCAGCGACATCTGGAGAAACTGAGGCGACGCAGTTAAAACGCCACCTGGTCAGTGTAACGACCGCGATTAGCCCACGCTGACGGGGAAAAACATGGCGAGAATAGTCCGAGCCAGACGCCACAAGGTGTCAAACAGGGGCAAATAGGCATTCAATTGCCGCTGAACCGGTATCTCCGGTCAGGCGTTCTTACAAACTATCAAGCGGTGATGATATGACGGAGTTTAGCGTCAGCCAGGAACTGGCCGCATTACAGGAAGAGACCCGGTTAATTCGCAAACCGCGCTACAGGAAATCGCGCCTCGATCGCTACACCGGAGAACTGCGCCAGCTTCATCAGGCCGGAGCCAGTGCCGCCGAGCTACAACGCTGGCTAAGAGCAAAGCGGATTAGGGTAGTGCTATCCACCGTAACCCGCTGGCTGGCTCGTCATGGTTAAGCCCGTAACATGCCATCCTAATGCGACGTTGCTACACTCAGAAACAGACTTACGGAAAATCAGGAGCGTCATCCATGAACAGCACCCACTACGAAAACGCGAACTTTCTGCGGGAGCTAGCCGAGAGCCTCCCACACCTCATTCCTTCAGGAAGTGCGGATAAAGCTGCACTGTTGCAGCGTCTCGCTAATGAAGAACTGGCACAGGCAGAGTATGAGGAAAGAGCACGCGCCAAAGTCGCAGAAGCCCGTGCCGACACCCGACCAAGTATGACAACCGACCAGCTTCGTCAGCAGCTACAGCGCCGCTATCAGGAAAAGCACGATGCCGTATGATGTGGAATGGAAAGCAAGTGCCACGGAGGATGTGATGGCACTTTTTGACTATATCGCTGAAAACGCTTCTCTCTGGGATGCAAGGCACGTTACTGAACGCCTCCTCGCTTCCACCGAAAAACTCGCCGAGTTTCCCAAGCTATATGAGCTAGATCCGCGCTATGGCGAGGGCGTCCGCCGTATCAGTCTGATGGGACAGAATGTGCTGTATGACGTGGATGATCCCACCCAGAAAGTTCAGGTTCTGGCTGTTATCGGTCAGCGCCAGAACCCTCAGCAGATCCGTTAACCTTCAACAGTATCCTCATGGCAAAAGCAAAATTTTCCTCACCCGGGCGTCAGGCGGCTTCGATCATGAAAGCCATACAAGGGGAAAGTCTGCGTTCAGTCGGTACCGTACGCAATTACGAACAGGCATTAACCCGGGTAGCAGAATGGGTTCGTGCATCCCGTATCCTCGGAGGACTTCGTGAACTAACGCCTTCTCTGGCCGTCAGTTATCTTGAATCCCGGGGCGAATCGGTAGGACAAAAAACCCTCGACATGGAGCGGCAAGCTATTCAGGCCATGATGCACCATGTCACCGGCATCCTGCCTCTGACCGAGCGTTTACCGGTGATCCGCGCAGACCATCCGCAAATCCTGACAGGGCGGGCTTACACCTCAGAACAAATCACCCGTATTTGCGCCGCTCAAACCCCAAAGAACGCACTGGCGACAGAGCTGGCCTACGCCGCAGGATTACGCGCCCATGAGCTTTATACGCTGGCGAGACCGGATGAACAGCCGCCCAGTGTACGACAGGCCGATGCAACAAAGTGGGCGGGGCGTAGCGGTATAATCTACACCGTTCACGGTAAAGGCGGACTGGTTCGGGAAATCCAGCTTCCAAAGGAGCTTGCTTCACGCCTTGAAGCGGTCAGGCGCGACCACACCGTCACCCTGACCGATCGTGGCGTCAACCACACCAGCCGTTACGCGCTTGGTGGCGGCCATCCCTGGTCAAACAGCTTCAGTGCGGCCGCACAACGGGTATTAGGCTGGTCAGCCGGTGCCCACGGCGTTCGTCACAGCTATGCTCAGGAACGGATGCGTGAACTGCAACATCTGGGGCTGCTCCGGGAAGCTGCCCTGACGACAGTCAGCCAGGAAATGGGGCACTTTCGCCCAGAGATCACGGAAACCTACCTGCGATGAAATTTGTTTTCTGGCGAGTCACGGTGTTAATCGTTTTGTTTGCACTGCTTGGTGCGGCCTACGTGTATATATCAGCCAAACTGGAAAACTACACGCTGATAATCCGGCAAGGTGAACAGCTTATAAAATTTTCAGGCTGGTACATGGCTGCTGAGTTATGGCCATTCATGGTGTCGGGCATGTTCATCACAGGTAGTGCAGGCGGGATCGCACTCATCTGGATAATCGTTAAAGCCGATAACCGCGATCAGGCCGAAAAAATCGCGCATTACCATAGGCTAGCGTACCTCGCGCAAGAAAACGCCGTACAGGCCGAATTTAAAGCCAATGAACGCCTCGCTGAACAACTCAATCAGGCCATCCAGCGAGAAAATGCCGCCACGCTACGCGAACAGAAAGCCAGTATGCTCATCAGGACAACACAAGATCAGCTGGAAAACATCATCGCAGAAACGCTGAAACAGGTAGATATCGCCAAGGAAGAAAGTAATGACGCCGAAAACCGACGCAAAAATGCGACTGCGACAGCAGAGCGTAGGCGGAGAAAACTGGAAAAGCTCAAAACGGAACAGGAAAACCGGGAATTAATGGAATTTTTCAAATCCTGAAGCAACGTAAGGAGTGAACGGAGATCCCATCACAAACAGTGCTATTCCGCTTCCTCGCTCATTCGCTCACTCCGTTCGGTCATGAGACTGCGGCGAGCGGCGCGTGTTAACGACGAAAACCCGATGGTTTTTTCCATTCAAACAGGCGCTCCTGCGCAGACTCATGACGCTGAGAAATAATCTGCTGACGTGCGTCGCTAACACCTTTTTTTCGCCGTACCGGAAAGTCGTGCACCCTTTACACTTTCTGGCGCAAAGATAGCAGCGCCCCACCACCCAGAGCTGATCCAAAGAGACTCGTTTTTCCATAGGCTCCGCCCTCCTGACGAGTATCACAAAAAATGACGCTCAAGTCAGAAGGGGCGAAACCCGACAGGACTTAAAGATCCCCACCGTTTCCGATAGGTCGCTCCCTCGTGCGCTCTCCTGTTCCCACCTTACAGTGTCCCCGCATCATTCCGCTGTCATGGCCGCGTTTTCTCATTCCACGCCGGATGCTGGGGTCTGGTTAGGTGGTTCGCTCCAAGCTGGGCTGTATGCACGAACTCCCCGTTCAGCCCGACTACCACGTCTTGTGCAGGTAACTGTTCTCTTGATTCCAACCCTGACAGACACGAAAAATCGCCATTGGCGGTAGCCACTGGTAACTGGTTTCACGGAGCGGGATTACATACATTTGTACGTAAGAGTTCTTGAAGTGGGAGCCAATCTAAAGCTACACTGAAAGGACGGATTTGGTGACTGCGCTCCGTTTAAGCCAGTTACCACGGTTCAGAAGTTCCCCAACTTACTGAACCTTCGAAAAACCACCTCCCCAGGTGGTTTTTTCGTTTACAAGGCAAGAGATTACGACGAGTTACAGAGGATCTCAAGAAGATCCTAACAAAATCCATTTAATCGGGGGTGCTTTCCGCCAAAATAGTCTTCATATTTTCACCAAAGTGAGATAAAAGCATTAGTGGAAAAGAACTTATAACGATAACAGAGCTGCTCGTTTCCTCAATCTCACATTGTTTATCCAAAATTAAACACTGCCCAATATCATGACTTGGTAAGTCGTTGACACCAAAAACAATACTGTTAGCTTTTCTACAATGAATCTCAATGACCTTAATCCATGTATCTTTAGTCCATTGAGGTACATTATTATATTTTTTATCAGCATATTCATTTACGAATTTTTTAAATCCACCTACATCATCTTTAGGTATCACTAAGTTAATGAAATCATCATCAATTCCATTAAAACAGCGAATTGACTCAACCATAGGGTAACTGACAAAAAGCTTTCCTTTATCAGTTTCCTCACTAAAAACATTTAACATTTCATGCAATTTGTCATTACTTGAATTCGTAGCATGTGGATCATAATCAAAAAATAAATATACTTGAGAAAATTCATCTCTTTTATATGATTTAAGACTGTGATCTCTTTCTTGAAGTAAAGGGAAGATATCAACATAATCCACACCAAAATCATCCTCCTTTATTTTCACATAAAGTTGATATATTTCAGCACAAAACGAAACCTTAACAATTGTTTTTTCATCATCATGAATAAAATGACGAATAAAGTCACGAGAAATTACGTGTTCTGTTTTTTCACCTTCAAAAACAAAAAGAATTTTTTCGGCCATAATCAAGCCTTATTAACCTTATTAAAACCACCCGCTTTATATATTTTCTCCAGATTATGAGCAACTCTAATCTCTTTGTCAGTTAATTCATTTAATGGGGATATGTTTTTTTTATCCATAACAAAGTAGCAATCCGGTCTCAATATTTCATTACTCATGATACTAGTATTATGAGTAGTTAAAATAACCTGAGCTTTGCTATCACGAAGTATGGAAACCAAATTTGCAGATAATTCATGATGATAGAAAGCATCAAATTCATCAATACATATTAGTGAAACTTGCTCAATTCGCTGCATCCAGAAAAAAAACAAGCCAAGAGACTTTGTTCCTGTAGAGGCTATCTCATAAAATGGAATAACTACATCACCAAAATCAAAACCAATATTTTTCCCATTATCACCCTCAATTTCTTTTAACTTACATTCGACACCATTAGAATTTAGAAAATTTTCAAAGTCTTTAATATTGTCGTGCTCAACAATATCTTGGCATATACTCTTACCAGATGACTCTAATCCAATGAATGAGTTACCCTCTAATAGAGATCTAAAAAAAAGCATTCCTTTTACATAAGATATAAATTTTTTAAAAGTTCCTGTTATATCTCCATCAGGAAATACTGAGTTATTATTTATGTACGATATAATAGATACATTATCGTCAGCACCAGAAAAATCTTTATTTAGGTTTTCAGTACCCGGTATATTTATAGTAGCAACACTGCTTTCTTTTCTATTTAAATAGACAAAATTAACACCATTAATATCAAGCCCTTCCATAACAATGCTTCTAGCATTTTTTTTATCATAAAAATAAACAACTTCATCATTTAAAAACCTAAAGCAATATTTAAATGATGCAACCCCTGATTTATTTTTTGCATTCAAATAATTTCTAGAAAAAAATGAAGGTAATTTAGACGCCTCACTTAGATGAGATATTAAGTCAAAAATCGCATGTGTTAAATTACTCTTACCCGATCCATTTTTACCATAGATAACACTGGTTTTTACAACCCCGTTATTAATTGCCTCATCATTAAACTCATAGTTTCTTTTTTGAGCTAAATCAAGTGAAAACTTATCTTCAAAGCCTCTAAATCCAGCAACTTCAAATCTCTCAAGCATAGTCATCTCCGGTTATCATAATGCAAAAAATCATCCGTATTTTTTTTACGGCAAATATTGACTGAAAAAAATAAACATGTACACTAGTTTTTGATGTTATTCCGTTAAAAGTGTTTAGTAGATTGTAACTTATTGCAAAAAAAACGATGGGACACATCATGTGCTGTCTATCAGATAGATTACTGAAAAACCAACCATCCATCTGATAAATAAAAGAAAAAAACCGAAAAGGAAAGTTTATGGATTTACAAAAAACTGAAAGTCATTTCAGGAAGGAAAAATGATTGGGTTAGCCTGTACCACCAGAACTAACCCATAACAAATCATACGCAAATATGACGCTTGAGTACCACCTCAAGTGTTTGTAATAAACCCGTCACAAGACTTGTTGAGTGTTACATTACAATTTTTCACATAAAAATCAACAGTCATGTGGCGAAAAATGAGGAATGCATAATGCAAAACGATAACTCACAAGCATACATTTTTCGCCCTTACATAACGGTAAAGGGCAAACGGATCACCCGTCCTAACGGGGGGATGTTCAAAATCCCTGTTAGGCAGGAAGAAAAAAAGCAATAAATTCCGCAAGTTAAAAACTTTTGTTCATAATCCAATTTATGTAAGGAAAATCGAATGGCAAATGTCGATATCGTTAAAGTTGATAACGGAGATTACTGGACTCCAAAGACCCATTATGCCGTTGAAGAAGAAAAAACAGGGAAGATTCTGTTTGAATCTAACACTCAGAAAGACGCTATCGACTGGGCAAAAGATGAAAAGCACACAGTGAACATTCATCGTGTTAGAAATAGAAAAACAGAAGATAAGCATGGTCAGTATCGAGAAAAGTAGCGCATAAAAATCCCTGCATTTTTTTAACTACTGTTAGATGGTTATTCACCATAACCATCTAACAGCCCTTCAGGTGCTCCAATGGGAATTTTTAACATTATCATATCTAGAAATACCTACGAATAAACCTGATTAACCATACCTCAGGAGTGATATATGCCTTACGAGATAAGAGCTGAGTGCCCTTGCTGCAAAGTAACATCAAGTGGAATTAATGATATTAAAAAAGTATTTGGTTTTAGGAAATTACAAAACGGAGAAGAAATCCCTCAATCATATTGCCGCACATGCCGAAAATTACACTGTTCTCCCGACGATAAACATTGCCAATAATTCATTGAAACATCAGTTATACAAACTCTGATTTAATTGTAAATATATTTAAAAACAAATAATTAGAAGTAATCATGTTAAACAATAGCTACATGGTGTAGCCACCTCAGGAGAAAATAAATAATGGCGGATTTCTATATCACGGCTGTCCGTATGGATAGTACAGGCCAGCACATTCAGGATGTGCAGATCTACAAAGCTGGCGGAAACACACCATCGATTAATTCAAGACAGTTTGTAGGTGAACTGATCAGCACAGGGAAAGTATCTTTCTCAACACTAACTAAGAACGCCAAAAATGAATGGGTCATTGGCGCAAAAGTTGAGGTTATGTCTGACGGCTACATCACCACTGACCCAAACAAAACCAAGCGTGACAACTTAGGTAACTTGCCAAAATTCTGATTTCACATGCACAGCAACAACATCTAAAAAACCGCCTCTACTGGCGGTTTTTTTGTACCAGACAGTTATCCGGATTGAACATAACATCCGATCCACGCACCGCAGAAACGGCATCAACGCGTTTCTGCGGCCTTCAGCCTGAAACTAACACCTTTCCCTGACCAGAACCTCTAAAAACGTGCCTGATAAGTTTTAACCACATGCATGATTATTCACTGAAGTGCATGAGCTGCGGTTACAGCGTAAAAACGCGGTTAACCTCCCAGAAGCACAGCTTTTATAACGCACCGTTCATACAAAACTGCCAGATAACCAACATCGATACCGTAATACTAAGTACGGTGTCTACATGTTCTAAAACTGTCCGAATCATTTGTACCTCCATAAATAATGTCGTTCCCTATTTGACTAAAAAACCTAGTTTTTCAGCATCATCTCTTTTTAGTGCTCATATTCTTATTTCATTACAGAGAACAATAAACATCCGTCAAACAGCATGTCATGTTAGTCCAACCCTATAGGCAACCAGGATTAACCTGCTTCACTGCATCATCACTTACATATCAAAGAGCCATAAGAGGAAGAGGTTCAGTGGGTTGTCATTACTGATTGGGATTTCATCTTTATAGTTTTATCGCTATAAGCCATAGGCAGAGAACATTTGGGGAGTAATAACGGCAGGATGCTTCGACGCCTGGTTTTTAACTCAAGATGATTCACTGAGAGAATCGGTTTATGAAGTTATGGGGATCTCAGAAAAATTCTAACCCAAGCTCGGTAGGCCATATGTAGACTCGTTAAACGGATCAGGTTTTCCGAATATGAAAGAGTTACGAATTCAACATACAGGTAAGCCAATAAGGGCATTAGCTGCTTTCTATCCGACACGTAAAGCTCGAGTTATGCGCCGGTGATAAAACAGGGTTACCGACAGGGAAACGTGTCGCATTCCATATCTAAATTAGTCATCTCCTCCGCAATCAGCTCTCCTTTTCACGGTATTTTCAGCTATTATTGCCCAGTCACCGCACATCGGTGACCGGGTGTAGGAACCCGGACTTACTATCGGCGATAAGATCGGACGCGCCAGCGTCCTTTTTTATATCGCAGCCTTTGCTCGTCTCTATGGTGGCTCAGGCGGGGCAGCCTTCGGGCTGGCCGGGTCGATAGTACCGGTATTCCTACCCCCGTCTGGGCTACCACCCAAAGAGCGTAGGAACTCTTATGGTGGTGAAATATCTCACTATCGGAAGACCATCATGTTCGACAATACCCCTCTTAGGCCTGACGAACTGTTAGACCAATGCTGTGCGCTGTCCTATGCCGTCACCGCTATCACTCACGATCAGGTACGCGAAATTCTTGCGTTTGTGCTGCATGAAAAACTCCGGGATTTTTATGATTGCTACCACCCAGAGCAACTTCTTGAGGAAGACGATTAACGAACGGGCGCCCGTTTTATCCTAACCAGCGACGCCACCAGGGTTTAGGGTGAACGTTCTCCGATTCAGCCTGTGCCGGCTTATATTCCAGCCGGCGCATTTCCTGGAGTTCCTGTTTGAGACCCGATACCTCTTCCCGGAGCGCTTTCATCTCAGAAATCAGGTCTTTCATTACGCTATTATCTGTCTCATCACCCTGTCTCTGAGTGTCCCGACCTGTTGTCTCACTCGGTTTCAGTTCACCGTAAACCCGCATCAACTCACTTGTATCAAGAGATCTACCACCATCAGACTCAGACCTATATGATACGCGGCCTTTCGCCATATCCCGGTACAGCGAACTTCGCCCTTTCCCGGTCAATTCCATCGCTTGTCTCACGCTGACCCACGCCATTGTCTCACCTCCGATTTTTGAGACAGTATAACGCTACACAAGATGTTCTCAGCCAATCGGCCATCTTCAGCCTGCTAATTAGGGTGCCTCGCTCTCATTTTTTCTCGCCTTTCTTTAGATTATTCGTTATCAGCTATACCCGCTATGTACAACGAATAAATACGTTGTACATAGCGGGTATAGCTGGATTTACTCAACATAGACGCAATAATTAAAAAGCATGTTGGTAGCGCAACATAATCCGTA